>NZ_DBMCTG010000002.1:0-43109 GCF_056976295.1 Candidatus Avelusimicrobium sp. | reverse complement strand
TTTGGGCGCAAATAAAAAACCCGCTTCCGCGGGTTCTATATTTACCCCCAATAGGAATCGAACCTATATCCCCTGCTTAGAAGGCAGATGCTCTATCCATTGAGCTATGGGGGCGCAAATCTTTTTATATAGATTATTTTACAAAAATTTCACGCAAGATTCAAAGTTTTCTTACAGGACGGGGAAAGCAATATTCCGAACTTCTGTCAAATAATTCATTTCCCGGCTTATTGTAAATACAGATTTTTTCCAGAGAAAAAAGTCTCTTTGTCCGAATAAATATGGCATTTCCAAAAAATCGCCTGTACCCCACACGCAAAAACGCCCTCTAAAAAGAGGGCGTTTTAAAAGGCTTGCACTAAAATTACTTCTTTTCTTCCGGAGCCGGGGAAGCCGTTTGGGTCGGCATCGGCATAAAGCCGGACGGGGTTCCGTAGGGGGTGCCCTGTTGGGGGGTAAACCAATTATATGTTTGCCCAAACGCCTGGCCGTAGGAACCAAAAACGCCCTTGGTTAACCCAAATGCACCCGTAGGAATTTGCTTGGGGAATAAGCCAATACTAGGCGCGGCTAAGCCCATACTAAGCCCGATAGAGGTAAGCGGCATCCACAGCGAGGTCCTCGGCACCTCTGCGCGGGCCTCAATTCCGGCTTGGATATGTCCGTCCGTATAATGGCTGACCATTAACGGCACGGCAGCCAAGCCCGTTTGGGAAAGTGAAAACACCGTCATTGCCGTAGTAGCGGCCTTATCGCGTACAACAGCGGCTTCGGCTGCGGCAAGGCCTTTTGTGCGGGCGGCCACATATCCACCGCGAACCACGTTCATATTGGCCAATTTCTGCAAAGATTGCGTTACGTTGGCCGTACCCATACCGACCAAAGCAATACCCAAGAAACCGGGGCTTGTAAAACCGTCAAAGCCGAAGGTCATCATTGTAGCGCCGCCCAAAATGTTCATCCCGTAAGAAAGTTTCAGCATACGCTGATATTCCAAACCGGGGCGGAGCGGGTCTTTTAACGCACCCAAGAGTGATTTGGCACGCAAGCGCACCAAAAGCGGGAAGGCTACTACAGTGCCGCTTGTAACCAAGGCTACCCAGTTATTGCGGTTATCCTCGTGAATATTATTGTTAATCCAGTCAAATCCTTTTACCGACGGACGGATTAACTGGTTGGCCGCTTTGTTAAAGGTAGCGGCTTCAAAGCCCGTAAAGGTAAAGGCAGCAGCCGTCAGCGGCAGTAGTTCTTTACTGGCTAAAATCCGCAAGGAACCCCATGTTTCGCCCCATCCGTCTCGCATAAGGGTACGGGTATTCTGCCAAGCATTTGTCAGGGCCGGATAGAAACCGCCGCGCAAAGCCACGGGTTTAAATTTCATAAAACCAGCCACCTTGCCGATATTGGGGTCAATGCGTGAGAAATACAAACTGCCGAAGGACAACGCGGAAATCGTGCCCAACACCGGGAACGCAAGCGAAAAGTCCGTCGCGCCCGGGGCAAAAGTATTGGCTAAAATGGGGGGCAGTAACATTGCCATAGAACCCATATTTTTAAACGCCATACTGGTAAGCAGAGAACCGCCGCCGCCAATGCGGTCAATTAACAGGTTAAGCCCGGAGCGGTTTAAAGCGGAGGATAAACCAATAGCCGCGCCAGATACAAACAACGGCCAAATGGGGGGCAAATTATCCTCATTTACCTTACCGCCAAAGCCGGACACACCCGCAAACAAGAGGCCGCCAAAGGCCGTCCCCAAGGCAATTTTAACGGTTTTTAACGCACCGATTTTCATTACCAGCGGAGAAAACACCGGCGTCAGCAAAGACGGGATATACGGCAATGCAAGAGAAATCATTGTTTTATCCGTCTCTGTAATACGGTCTCCGTAAATATTTTCAAGAGGGGCAATTAAACTGGACGAAGCGGAACTCAAACTAAGCCCGGTGGCAATATAGAGTGGCACCAGTTTGCTGGGTGTACCCTTGACGGTCAGGTCAAAGCGCATACCCGCAGGGGCTTGGCGAACAATGTCCATAAACGGCTTTAACTGCGTTTTGCGCACCCCATAAGAGAAAGGGGAAAGTCCCGTCAGCAACTGACCGCCACGGTAGAAATTTACCGAGCCGGACGGGCCTAACACCATTTGCGCATCTTTCAAGCCCAAATAGGTATCAGCCTTTAAGGTAAGCGGCACAGAAACAAGTCCGCCCGCTTCCGTCTGGCGGAAAACCGGAATCGAGTGCGCGTACATATCTTCTTTACTGCGTGTTAAAATGTTTTTAAACGACCATTTGCCCGTTTCTGCCTTTTGTGCCTGGAACAAATTCCAACGGTTTACAAAGGGGCTCTTTAAGGAATTAAAGAAGCCGGGTTTTCCGGTGGAGGTCAGTTTCAGTTCAAAGGGAAAAGTTAAATTGGCGCGTTCTGCGGCCGCCGCAAAAGCGGGAATTTGGGAATCCGCCAATGTCAATTTAAAGTTACCGGGAGTAGTTACGCTTGATAAATCGGTACCAAAACCAAACTTCACCCCCGACTTGCCTTGCGTAAATACAGCGCGTTGATAGCCCGCCTTCTTCGCACCGCCAAAGCCGGACGCCACATATACATTAAGCGGCAACTCCGCCGGAGCGGCTCCGTCCTCCACCAGCACACTTGTACCCAAGGAGGCTACCTTTTGTTTTTTGGCCGGAGCGGCTTTTTCCGCCACAATGCCTGCCAAAGAGGTGGGAGCCTTAACAGAAGCATCCCCATTAAGCGCGTGCATAAGGGCCTGGCCGATTTTGCCATAGGTTTCTTCGGTTAAAAAGAGTTTATCCGCATCCATAGTTTGGGCCAAATTGCTCATAAAGGCCTTTTTATAGGAACCGCGCGAGAACTTCCGTTTGAACCAACTCTTGGCGGCATATTGCGCGTTTGTTTTTTGAATCGTTTGGGTAAGCAAGTTTGTAACATAGGCCGTTTGTTGGGCAGTAGGCGCACTACCCAAAGTAGCGGATAATAAACTGTTAAGGGCCACTCCGTCCGGCTGTCCATTGGAAAGAAGCGGACGACGTTCAAAAGAGGCTATATTTTCGGGCACTTTTACCGTTTTTAAATTCTTTACTTCCGCCGCAAAAGAGGCCGTTTCGCCCGGTTTATAGCCCGGCAAAGCGCCCAACTGGGAAATTTCTTTGGCTAACATCTGGCGGTAGGCACCGTCCGCGCTTACCGTGGTTAATTTGGCTAAGGTGCCGCGGTTGGCAAACGCGGTATTGGCACGCTGGGTGGCTGCGGCTAACGAGGCGTTAAGGCTGGCCACTTCGCCCTCGTTTAACACCGTGGGGTGTACCGCCGCCGGCTTTCCGACGGACAACACACCAACTTCGGCAGAAAATTTTAAATTGGAAGCCACTAATTTAGAGGCCGCCGGCACAAATCCTCCCGGAACTTTTAACAGTTCCGCCGTGGTGGGCACGGTGGCAAATTGCGGCAACTGCGCGAGCACAACCGGCTCCAACCCCTTGCGCAAGCGCACCGGGATATTGCGCATCGTGCGCAACGGTTTTACCACATTAAAGCGGCGGAGCATCATTGCGCGTTGGGTTACGGTAGCACCCGAACGGGCCATATTCATCGCCTTGTACATAGCACGGCCCAAGTTGGCTCCCTTTAAGGCGAGTTTGGAAATATCCACCAAACACCATACCAAAATGGCAATATCGGCATATTGCGCAGCCTTCAACCACCAGTTGGTGCGGTCCTGACGGACACGCTTGGCATTATAAGCGGCACTTCCGCGGCTGTAAGCGGAAATAGCATAGCCCGGTCTGGGAGCGCGCTTCTTGGCGGAAGAAGCATACACTTTATATAATTTTTGGTCTAAAAGCAGTTCACTTTCCGCGCTCAAATCGCCCATACTTTGCTTAAACAAATGCCGTGCCACGGCGGCAGAGGCGGAAAGACCTGTAATTGCAAGATATTGGTTAAAAAGGGCGCGGCGGGATTCCCAACCTTTACGGTTTTGAGAAGCCTGTTGGGGGGTAATCTGTACACTGCGTCCAAAGGAATCTAAATACGCACCGGGCTGTAAATAATTGCCTTGCGGGGTATAATTTTCTGCACCGCTTTTACCACTATGCAAAGCACCCGCCAGGAACGGCACAATACCCGTGCAGGCCATTTTATATTCATTTTTAAGCGTTACGGTTTTGGAAACATATACAACGCAGCGGTCCACCCCAAATTCTTTAAGAATTGCCAAACTTTCTTTACTGCCCTCCGTTGCCAACAATAAGGCCAAATCTTCCCACGCGTTACCAAAAGCGGCGGTGTTGGATACGTCCTTTGTCAACGGATAAACGGCATATTTGGAAACCTCGCCCAAATACTGCCCGTTAATATTTTTAAGCACATCTACGGCGGTCGTTACACTGAACAAATCTAAATGGGAAATATCCCGCTCTTTCTCGGTGGCGGAATGAATAAACCCGCGCAAAACGCCGTATTGCTTCATTGCCAAGAGAGCACTTGCGCCCGCCAGAAGCACCGGCACAGAGTATGCGCCCGCGCGCTGCTTCTCCATAAAGTTTTCCACTAATTGGGCATCCTGCACAGACGACCCCACCATACCAAGCCCCACTACCGCCGTAAGCGGGAAAGAACAGTCTTTATCACACTTGGCCGATTTTAAGGCATTCGTATATAAAGAGTGCAAGGTTTGCTTTTGTTGGGGGGTAAAAAAGGATTTTCCGTCGCGGGTGCGCAAGGGCAACACACGCAGGGACAAGGTCATTAACTTACGTTTGGCAAAGGGTGCTTTATCCTTTAAAACAAACAAATCTTTTACGGCTTGGAAAATTTGCTTTTCCAACCGTGCCAAAGAGTCCGCCTGCGCCTGGTTAAAAATCTTCTCGGCCTGTGCATTGCGTTTTTTGCTCCAAGCGTTTAATTGGGCAACGGAATCCTGCTGCCACTTATTAATGAGGGCTTCATTTCCTTTGCGCCACTCTTCCACTTGGGCCGTATCGTATTTGCCGGAGTCAATCATTTGGTTGGCTTGGGCCTTTAAATCCGCCTTGGCTTGGGCGGCGCGCTCGTTTACTTGGGCAAGTTGGGCTTTCTTCTGTGCGGCAGTATCTTTGGTCAGTTCCGTTTTAAAGGTGGCAAAAGCATCTTTGGCAGTTTTGGAGGAAAAGGTACTATTCGGATTTAATAAACCGTCTATCTGGATTAAACGGGCTTTGTCTTTATCACTTAGGCGGCCTTGGTCAATTTTATAGACTTGCTGTTGCAGGCGTTTTTCTTGTTCAATGCGGGGTAAAGAGGTGCTTTCTCGGGTGGAAACGGCTTCAAAAGTTCTTTGGTTTAGGGATTTATCTAATGCTTCTTTTTGCTTTTCGTTTAACTTAAAGCGGGGCTTTGATACTTGCGCCATTGCCGGGGAAGCAATATGGATAAAAAAACAAAAGGCAACAAACAAACAGGTAAAGCGTTTTAACAAATCAGCCAAAGCAGATAAATTATTCATAAATAGAAAATTCCCTTAATTAAGAAGATAAAAATTAGACATCCTCTTTATATTGTCCAACAAAACAGTTTTTTTCGCAAGGGCCAAAAGACCCAAAATGTTATTAATTATTTTATACTATTTTATTTTTCCCAATACACCCCGGGGGAATTTTGTATAATAAAGGTAAAGATTTTATCTTAACAGGAGAAGAGTAATGCCTACTAAACATACCGCTAAAAGCGTTTGTTCTCATCTTCAAAAGCACCGCTGCAAATACCAGCCTGTGCTTCCCAACATCCTCAAAAAAGGCCCCGCGGCCGTAAAACCCAAATTGGGTAAAGCGACCAAAAGCGTAGCCGACCAAGCCGCCGTAAAACGGATTTTCCCCAACACCTACGGCTTGCCTGAAATTACTTTTGTAAAAGGCACCAATACCGCCGCCTGCAAAAAGGCCGTGCGCGTGGGCGTGGTTCTTTCCGGCGGTCAAGCCCCGGGCGGACACAACGTCATCGGCGGTTTGCTGGACGGTCTTAAAAAAGCCAACGCCAAAAATAAACTTTTTGGTTTCTTGGGCGGCCCCAGCGGCATCGTAGAAAACAAATTTATTGAAATTACCCCGGCCTTGATGAAAGACTACCGCAATACCGGCGGTTTTGACCTTATCCAATCCGGCCGCACCAAAATTGAAACGGACGAACAATTAAAAGCCGCCAAAGACAATCTGTTGGCGAACAAAATGGACGCACTCGTAGTGGTGGGGGGCGACGACTCCAATACCAACGCCTGCGTAATTGCCGAATATTTAAAACAACAGGGTGTGGATATTTCCGTTATCGGTGTGCCCAAGACGATTGACGGCGACCTCAAAAACAAACAAATTGAAACCTCTTTCGGTTTTGATACCGCTACCAAAATTTATTCGGAACTCGTGGGCAATATTGAACGCGACGTCAATTCCGCACGCAAATATTGGCACTTTGTCCGCCTGATGGGCAGAAGCGCCTCCCACATTACGTTGGAAGTAGCCTTTAAAACGCATCCCAACGCAGTTCTTATCGGCGAAGAAGTATTGGCTAAAAAAATGACGCTCGGCCAAGTTGTGGACGATTTGGCTAAACTCATTGCCAAACGCGCCAAAGCGGGCAAAAACTACGGTGTGGTATTAGTGCCGGAAGGATTAATTGAATTTATCCCGGAAATGAAGGAACTCATCAGCGCGCTTAACGACTCGTTGGCCGAAAACGAAGCGGAACTGTCCAAAATGAACACCGTGGCTGAAAAGAAAGCCTTTATCATTTCCAAACTCCCGGCCAAACTCGCCGACCTGATGAAATCCCTGCCCGCCGGTATCGCCAGCCAGTTGATGCTGGACCGCGACCCGCACGGCAACGTACAGGTTTCCTTGATTGAAACCGAAAAACTTTTGGTGGAAATGCTCCGCACGAAACTCGCCGAAATGAAGAAGGAAGGCAAATACGACGGTAAATTCTCCGCCATTACGCACTTCTTCGGGTACGAAGGCCGCTGCGGTATTCCGTCCACCTTTGACGCGAACTATACCTATGCCTTGGGCTACAATGCCGCCGTTTTGGCACTCAACAAATGCTCGGGCTACCTTTCTTCCGTACGCAAACTGACTAAAAAAGCGCAAGATTGGGAATGCGGCGGTATCCCGCTGACAATGATGATGAACATTGAACGCCGCAAAGGTAAAGAAAAACCGGTTATCAAAAAGGCTCTCGTGGAACTCAAAGGCGAACCCTTTAAGCATTTGCTTAAAAACCGCGCCGATTGGGCCGAGTTGGACCTTTACACCTTCCCCGGACCGATTCAATTCTTCGGTCCCGACGAGGTAACTAACCTGACCACTTTCACCTTGCTCTTGGAACAAGGCAAAAAAGTGAAATAACGCATTTTATTATGCACCGAGGCGGGCTTATTAAAATGGCCCGCCTCCTCATTTTATATTCTGTGCCAGAATAAAGTAACGGATATTTTTATATGCTCCCGCGCACCCTTACAAACCTTTTGCTCCTTTGCCGGCAGGAAGATTACCCGCTGACAGGTTTGTATGCTGCCTTGGTCCATAAATTGGTGGGAGATAAAGCCCGCGCGTGGTCCGGTTTTCTGCCTAAAAAACCGGTTTTACCTCCGTGGCTCGTAAAAGCCCTAAATAAAACAGACTTTTCTCCCGCAGATTTAGGATTTTTGCAAGCCCTGTTACAATCGGACGGACGTGAAAAAGGTGTTTTTTATACGCCGGATACGGTAGCCCGCCAGTTGGCCGAGCAAACTTTGTTTTATGTTTTATGCCGCCAAGGCGGCTTACCTGCCCCAACCGCACAAGCCCTGCTAAACGGCACCCAAACGGCGGGGGGCAAAACGCTTATTTTTTTAAAAAATCTAACCGTATGCGACCCGGCCTGCGGGGCTGGAAATTTACTAATTCCTTTTGCGCAAAAACTGGCGAACCTTATCCATAAAGCCAAGCCGCAAAGGCCTTACGGGCAAATTTTAGCGCAAGTGGTCCGGCAGAATTTGTACGCGGGCGATATTTCCCGGCAGGCCATAGACACCTTTAAATTGCGCCTGGCTCTTTTAACTGACCTAACACCCCGCGATTTTCCTAATTTGCGGGTATTAGATGCCCTATCAGCAGTCAACGGCCAACCCATTTGGCAAACGGAATTTCCTGCCGTATTTACCCAAAAGAACGGATTTGATATAGTTCTTTCCAATCCGCCATACGTCGGGCAGAAGAACCACCGCGCCGTTTTTGAACCGTTACGCACAAATCCGCTTTGGCAAAATCAAATAATGCCGAAAAGTGATTTGCTTTATCTGTTTTTTCTTCTCGCGCTCAAAATATTACACTCGTCCGGCACCGCAGGTTTTTTGACCACCCCTTACTTTGCTACCGCGCAAGGGGGCGCTCTCTTGCGCAAAACCTTACGCCAAAATGCAACTTTTGTGCATTTGCAGGACTTTGGCGAACAGCGCCTCTTTGC
This sequence comes from Candidatus Avelusimicrobium sp., assembly GCF_056976295.1. NCBI lineage: Bacteria > Pseudomonadati > Elusimicrobiota > Elusimicrobia > Elusimicrobiales > Elusimicrobiaceae > Candidatus Avelusimicrobium > Candidatus Avelusimicrobium sp. Next base: position 34,610 of record NZ_DBMCTG010000002.1, on the reverse strand, counting down.
CGCGGCCGGCGGACACCACAGTTTAATAAGTATTTTTGAAAAGGGCAAAAGCGAAACCCTCTGCACCGTAAATGGTATGCCCGTTCCCCAATATGCGCTTTTTCGCGGCCCCAATGATTATCTGCTTCTGCAAACCGGGGAAAATTTAAACAAGGTACTCGCCAAAATGGAAAAGGTTACGCGCACCTTAAAAGAGGTAGCCGCTGTTACAAACGGGCTGATGACAGGGTGCGACAAAATTTCTGCCGCCCACTTAAAAAAATTTACACTTCCCGGTATTAAAAAAGGCGACGGCGTGTTTGTTTTATCCTCACGCGAAAAAACAGGTTTATTTCTGTCCGAAACAGAAAAAACAAAATTAAAACCGTTTTTTAAAAATTCCGATATTTTTCCTTATGCGCCACGGCAGATTCCAAACCGCTGGCTGATTGATTTTTTCTATCCCGGAGATAAAAATACCGATTTTTCCCGATATTCCGCCTTGCGTACGCACCTGCAAAAATTTGCGCCCGTTTTACTCGCACGCAAGCAAAACAACAACGGTATAGACAAAGTTTTAAAGCGGGGGGAATATTGGTTTGGCTCCGTACGGCGAAAAATGAATTTTGATGCCCCTAAACTGGCCGTGCCCCAACGCGCCCCCAAAAACACCTTTGCCTATACGCCTGGGCCGTGGTATGCCAGTTCTGATGTGTATTTTATATCGGCCCCGCGCGGGGTTTCGCTATGGTATTTGCTGGCTTTGTTTAATTCTGCGCCGTATTATGCGTGGCTGTTTTACAAGGGTAAACGCAAGGGGAATTTGCTGGAACTTTACTCCGCCCCGCTAAACGATTTGCCCGTACCTTTTGCCGGGAAACAGGAACAGGCCGCACTTGAAAAACTGGCAAAGCAAATTTACACTTTAAAAACCAAAAATCAGCAGACAAATACGGAATTTTTGGAAAGCGAAGTAAACCGTCTGGCAGGTAGTGTATTGAGGCTGACAGAAACCGAATTGGCCCGATGCGTAGAGTTTTTACGTCGTCAAACCGCCAAAAAAGATATAATTTAACAAACCCTTTCAAGGACTTTTTTATGAAAATTAGAAACCTCTGTGCTTTTGTACTTATTAACTGGCTGGTGTGGTGCATTTTGTCCCTTTTTTATTTTAAAACAGGCGGCTTTTCGGGCGATTTTTACGGAAATCTCTTTACGGTATTTTTTATCCCGGGGCAAATGTCGCTCTTTGCCGCAGGGCTTTTTATATTATCACTTCCGTTCCGTTTAATCGGCCCGCGCGCACTGCAAGCCGCGGCTACCGCGTGGGGGGGAATTTTCTCGCTTTTTTTTGTACTGGACATTATCGTCTATTCCCAATACCGCTTTCACATTAGCCCTGCGATGTTGGAACTGTTTTTTGGGCCGGCCGGGCGGGAAATCTTTATGTTCCCGGCCGCTACTTGGGTAATGGCATTTGCGGGGTTGGTTATTTTGTTTGCAGCCGCGTGGGGTCTGACGCTAATCAGCAAAAAAATCACCTTGTCCAATAAAGCCCTCGTTTGGGCAAGTGTATTTTTGGTAATGATTTTATTTGTATATAACGGTTTATTTGCGTGGGCCAAGTTTATGATGGTTCCGTCCATTACCGCCCAGCGGGACAGACTTCCATTCGCCAATCCACTTTCCGCCAACCGCCGCCTGCGCAAAATGGGCTTTGAGCCTAAGCGCGAGCCGTATGCGCTGCCCGCACGCGGGAAATTAGCCTATCCGCTAAATACGCTTTCCTGTGCGCCGGATAAAAAGCAAAATGTGCTTATTATTTTGGTAGAATCGTGGCGCTCTGACAGTTTTACACCTGAAATTATGCCCCGTTTGACCCAATGGAGCAAACAAACAGGAGCCAACTATTTTGCCAACCATTTAAGCGGCGGAAATGCCACCGAAGCGGGCGTTTTTTCACTCTTTTATTCAATGCCCTATGCGTATTGGAACGATTTTACCAGCCGTCATCTGCCGCCCGTTTTGGTTAGCGAGGCGCAAACCCTGGGCTATACTCCCGCCATTTACAGCAGCGGCAAATTAAACAGCCCGGCCTTCCACCAAAATATTTTTGCCGCTATCCCCAATTTGCGCCTGGAATCCAAGGGCCAAACCAAATGGGAAAGGGATATAGATGCCGTAACGGATTTTGAAACCTTTTTAGATAAACACGACCCCAAGACGCCGTTTTTCGGTTTTGTATTTTTAGATGCTCCGCACGGCAGTGATTCACCCAAAGAGGACCAAATTTTTAAACCTGCCGGAGAAGCGATGAATTACCTTCTTTTAACTAAAAACACGGAGCCCACCCCGTATATGAACCGCTATAAAAACTCTCTGCACTTTACCGATAAAATGATAGACCGCCTGCTGACGGACTTACAAAAGCGCGGGCTTTTAAAAAATACTTGGGTTGTGTTGACGGGAGACCACGGACAGGAAATTAACGATACGCGCAACAATTTTTGGGGCCACAATAGTAATTTTGCCAAGTACCAAACGCACGTTCCGCTTTTTGTGTGGAGTCCGTCCGGCGCGCCCGCCCAAACGCTCACCTACCGCACTAACCACTATGATGTTGCGCCCACGGTTTTAACGCACGTTTACCGCTGTGCCAATCTGCCGGCTGCCTACTCTATCGGCCAAGACTTGTTTGACAGCACCCCGCGCCCGTTTAGCATTATTTCCAGTTACACCAAAAAGGCCGTTCGCACCGGGGACAAATTAACGGTAATGGATGCTTACGGGAACTTGGAATTTTACGACGAAAACTTTACCCCTATCTCGGACGGGGCAGACCCGGCCCAAATCGGGGAAGCGTTTAAAACCTTTGCCAAGTTTTACAAATAACTTGAAACGCGCCTAAAATTTGTGCTATAAATTAAGTAGTTGTTTAAAGGAGAAATTATGATTAATAAATATTTTTTGGATGTTTTTAAAAACCATTATGTAGATTTTAAAGGCCGCGCAACCCGCAAACAATATTGGCTGTATGTATTGTTTACGTTTATCGCCTTCTTGATTCTTGCCGCGGTGGTTAGTTTCTTGGGTAAAACCGGCAATATCATCTATACACTGTGCCAGTTGGCAATTTTATTGCCGTCCTTGGCTATTTTGGCCCGCCGCTTGCACGACACCAACAAAAGCGCGTGGTGGCTTCTTTTGAACCTCGTGCCTTTTATCGGTGGTCTTGTGTTGTTTGTTTTTGCCGTGCTTCCCAGCAACGAAGGCGAAAACCGCTTCGGTCCCGCCAATAACTAATTTATAAAAATACCGCTCCTACGGGGGCGGTATTTTTTTGTCCGAAAGGCTATGAGAACTTACCGTTTGGTTTTAGCGCTTGTTTTGTTGGCTCTTGTTTTAACAGGGGCCTATACGGCTTTTATGTATGTATATACCGAGCAAAAATTCACCTTGCCGGAACTCTTAACGGAGCCGTCCGATTATACCGTGGGAACGTCCGCCAAACAAATTTTATTTCTGCACCAAGTCAACACCCCGCGCCGAGCCAAGAAAAAAGAGGATAAATATTCCGGCTTTGAACTGGATTTAATGGCCGTGCCTGAAAAGAACGATAAAAAAATTTATGTGGCGCACGATGAAAAACAACTAAAAAAACACATAAAACCGGATGATATTTTTTCAGTCTTGCGTGCCCCGGCGGAAAAATATTGGTGGCTGGATCTCAAAACGGACCTCACACAGGCAGATATAGACTATATTTTACATACTGCAAAGGCTTATCATATTCCTACGGACCATTTGTATTGGGAAACACAACCCGGCCCTACGGCCCGCCTTATTAAAAAAAATAAACTCAACTTACTTTTACAACTACCGGAAGGCTTTGAAAATGATGAGCAAAGTGCCGCAAAACGGAACGCCATCAACGAAGCGGCCCTAAAAGAGTGGCAGGCATATGAACCCGCCGCCGTGTCGGCCAGTTTCGGCAAATATACCTATTTAAAGGCGTATTTTCCGCACTTGCCCAAGGCTATCTATTATTCCGCCACCATACGCCCCAGCCTAAAAAAAACCTTTATGAAACGCCATATGGCAGAGGACCACTCTGTACAGATTTTTATGTTAGATGAATATACTTTCTAGGAGTTTTTTATCATATGCACACAAATATTACGCGCGGGCAAGCGCTAAACCTGCTGAAAAAATACAATCAGGAGCCTTTTCACCTGTTGCACGCACTGACGGTAGAAGCCGTAATGCGTTATCTGGCAGTACAATTAGGATATGCTGACGAAGCAGAATTTTGGGGTTTGTGCGGGCTGTTACACGATATAGACTTTGAAAAATTCCCGCAAGAACATTGTAAAAAAGCGCCTGAACTGCTGGCGGAAATTAAGGCAGAGCCGGAACTCATACGCGCGATTTGCAGCCACGGCTACGGTATTACCGTGGACGTCAAGCCGGAACACGAAATGGAAAAAGTGCTTTTTGCCACAGACGAACTGACCGGGCTTATCGGCGCGGCGGCCAAAATGCGCCCCTCAAAAAGCACGCAAGATATGGAAGTTTCCAGTTTAAAAAAGAAATTCAAAGACAAAAAGTTTGCCGCCGGCTGTTCGCGCGACATCATCAAACAAGGGGCTGATATGTTAGGTTGGCCCTTGGAAGAACTGTTTGAAAAGACTTTGTCCGCTATGCGCGAAACGGAAAAAACTGTGCTAACCGAATCGGAAGAACTCACCAAATGAACTATTTAATTAATCCGTTAAAACGGCTATTTGATTTTAAGGGCCGCGCCAACCGCAAGGAATTTTGGCTTTTTATGTGTTGGTATATTGCCCTGATGCTTGCCGCCTGGTTTATCGTAATGTTTCTTTGTATGGCTATTGGCATTATGCTGTATAGCGATCCGGGAAGCCAAGAAGGGGTAGGCTGGATTGGCTGTATTATTTGTATTGTCGGCTCCTATTTAGGAGCATTGCTTTTGCCGCTTTCCCTGCGCACGCGCCGCTTGCACGATATCGGGATGAGCGGCTGGTGGCAACTTTTGCTGTTTGTACCCTACTTGGGCGGGCTTGCGCTGTTTATTTGTATGTTACTCCCTGGAACCGAGGGGGAAAACCGCTTTGGGGAACAACCCCGCTAAAAAAAGGCGGCTTACAAGCCGCCTTTTTTTAATGTTTTATAGACGTAAAAATAATCGTTCCTAATAGTAAAGCGGTAAGCGCAGTCCACACATACTGCCAATAATGGTAAGACAACCACACTAATCCCGCCACCAGCGCCCCCGCCACAACAAAAGGCACTACTACGGCGGCCCACGGAGAGTAACTTGGGCCGGTTTCGGCATTTAGCGCACACGCGACCAAAAATACCAAACCAACTAATAGGCCTACCACGATACCGCTCCCCAAAGCGGAAACCGTAAAAGGGACCTTCCAATAATATAGCCCCCTAAAAAATCCGCACAGAGCCAAGACTCCGACCCAAAGCACAATCCAAGGGTTTGCTTCCAACCATTCTAAAAAATCATCAAATTTTGTCATAATTTCATTTCCTTTTCTAACTCAGTAAAAAATTTCGTGGCCTTCATCGGGTAGTACAAATCTGTAATGCTCCCGGTAAAGGCGGAGGCTTGCGGGTTAACCTCTATAATCTGCGCGCCGAATTGCTTGGCGGTAAGCGGCAGACTGCAAGCGGGCATTACCTGCCCTGCCGTACCCACAATTACCATTACATCAGCATTTTGGGCCATTTCCAAGGAATTTTGGTAAGCCTTAACGGGGATACCCTCGCCATAAAACACAAAATCGGGTTTTAGTACCCCGCCGCAAAAGCACAGAGGGGGAACATTGTCTAAATTTACATCTTCTAAATTATATTTCCGCCCACAGGACAGGCAGGATAGCGTTTTAATCGTTCCGTGGAATTCCTGTACATTTTTAGACCCCGCCTTTTGGTGCAGGCCGTCTATATTCTGCGTAATCACACCCTTTAACAGCCCTTTTTGTTCCAATTTGGCAAGCACTTTATGTGCCGCGTTGGGATCAGCCTCGTCCATATCGGTAAAAAATATTTTCTTCATTTCTTCCCAGGACTCTTTGGGGTGGGTTTCAAAAAAATTAATTTCAATAAATTTTGGGTCGTACTGGTTCCACAAGCCGCCAGCCCCCGTAAAGGGCGCAATACCGCTCTCTACGCTAATGCCTGCCCCGGTAAACGCTACCGCATAGCGGGCATTTTTTATTAATTTTACCGCTTCTTTGATAGTTGCCATAAAAATATTGTACTTATTTATCCACGGAAAGGGGGGATTTTTCAGCAGCCTTGATTTCGGCGAAATATTGCACCGCTTGCGTGGGCTTTACCTGTATCCGGCGGACATGGGCCACACGACCCGAAGCATTGTATTGCACTTGCGCGGCTTTGTATTTTTTTCCGTGGCGCGCAATAATTAACCAAGCACCTTGCCGGAGGTTCCCCGGCAAAACCGCCCCGCGGGAATAAATTTCGTCCGCTGCTCCCAAGGAAACGGCGGCGGTGCGGGTGGTTTCGTCCAAAGCGTCTGCCTGACGGACACTTTCGTAAAGCATTGTCTTGGCGGTGGGTGAAACAGGCGTAAGGCTCCACCTCTCCACTAATCCCGGGCGCACACGCAATTTGGTGGGGATATTTTTCAATACCTTCTGCACCCCAGACACAAAGGTTATATCCTTTCCGCAAAAACTGGTAAAAGTACGGCTCGTATGCGTGTAGCGGTCCAAAAGGGTAATCAACCCGTCCACTTCGCTGCATCCCAAGGGGTCGTACAAACGCTTCATTATCCCGGAAACAGGCGTGGCGGTTTTGTACAGCGGGTCCACACCGGAACCCGTGTATTCGTCCGCCAGGCCAAAGGCGTGGCCCAGTTCGTGCGTAACCGCCGCCAAATAAGTAGGTCCGTCATAAGAGTACAAACGGTTTAATATCCACAAACGGCGTTGGTCGTCCGCCGCATAGGCGCCAGAAGCCACGCGCGATAATATTTTAGGAGCGTCCGTTAAGATATTTTTTTGCTCGGCGGAAAGCCCGGCTTGCGAAAGGTTTTCGTTATCATTTGGAATACTGGCGTAGTGCGTTTGCAGACAGATAAAGGGTTTAGCGGGGGACATTTGCTCGGTATAAAAAGAAGAAGTTTTATGGAAATGGCCCTCACAATAATTATTAGACACCAAAATCGTAATATCAGCCTCTTGCGCATTTTTGCGCGCCAGAAAAAACACCCCGGCCGCCGGGTGGTTGGATAAATCGCACGGAACTTCGGTAAATTGCGCACTTTTTAAAAGGGGAATAATATCCGCAAATTCCTTCTTTCGTCCTGCCGCTTCTATATGCAGGGCTACACCGCGGGTCCACTCATTAAGGGCGGCCTGCGTTTGGCGTGTCAGGTCCGAAAGGGGGGCGGAAATCGTTTCAAAATCTCCCTTTTGCAGGCAATAGGTAATAGGCTGTTTTTTAACCAGTTTGTCCGCTAAAAACACCGTCCGTTGGGTGGATACATTTTCCAAATGCCCAAACGGAGCCGCCGCGGCGAACACCGATAAAAACAAAACGGATAAAGCAAGAAATATCTTCATAAATATAGTATATCCGCCTGCCGTGTCCGTCGCAAGGGTCCAAAGTCCTATTTTCTTTTAGGCCCTCAAAAGGCCGGGCGTATGGAAATACACCCGGCCTGCCTTGCGCTAAAACAGGTGCGCCTGTTAAATGCTTACAAGCCCCCGTGCAAAGACATATACCGCCGTCAGCGCAAAAAGCACTAAAAGCGTGCAAACGGCCTTTTCGCCCGGTGTAAAAATATTTCCGTCATCGGTCTGCTGGCACCGCGCCCAAATAAATACGGGAATCCCCAACGCCAAAAAAATCACTGCCAGGAACAAATATTTAAGCCCTGCCGCATATACAAGCCACAAGCCGTAAAACGTCCCCAAGGTGGACGTAAACAAAGCCGCCGCCCGGCCCGTTTTACTGATTTGGGCAAATTCGCCGTCCTCAGTCATCTTCCATAAATAGGCCGTACTTGCCAAATACGCGGGCAGCACCATTACGCTGGTAATGGAAAGCATTGTATTCCAAGCGTTGCTTGCAAAATATACCATTAAAATAGCCAGTTGCATAAGCGCACTTGTAACCCACAGGGAAACAGACGGTGCGCCATTTTTATTTTGCACGGCAAACTGTTTTGGGAAAGTACCGTTTTCCGCCGCCGCGGCGGGAATTTCGGCGCAAATCATTGTCCACGCCAACCAACTGGAAAGCACCGCAATCAACAGACCGATGTTCATCACCCACGCACCCCACGGGCCGACTACTTTTTCCAGCACACCCGCCGTAGAGGGGTTGGCAATCGCCGCCAGTTCCTCTTGCGATAAAAAACCAAACGGCAAGATCGAAAGCCCCAAATAAATAACCAAGCATCCCAAAAAACCTAAAAAAGTGGCTTTACTGACAGCCGCCTGGCTTTTAGCCCTGCCGGACAGTACAACTGCGCCTTCTATACCGATAAACGCCCAGAGGGTTACGAGCATTGTGCTTTTTAACTGCGCGCCCAAACTGCCCAAAGTTTTGCCGTCTTCTGCAATATGACCCCAAAAGTTAAAATCAAATTTATCCAAATGGAACACAAAAAGCATTATAAGACAAAACAGCAATATCGGCACCAACTTACCCACCGTACCGATAACGTTTAAAATAGCGGCTTGGCGCACCCCGCGCAAAACCACAAAGTTAAACACCCATATCAGCACCGAACCGCACACAATGGATAAAAGATTATTTCCGCCCGCGAAATACGGCGGAAAAAAATAATTCAGCGCATCCATTGTAATTACGGCAAAACCCACATTGCCAAAAATTTGGCACAGCCAATAACCCCAGCCAATCGTAAACCCCACATACCGCCCAAATCCTTCGCGGGCGTACATATACACACCGGAGGTTAAATCCGGCTTTACGCGCGACAATATGCTAAACGTATTGGCGATAAAATACATCCCGATACCCGTTACCAGCCACGCAATTAACACCGCGCCCGCACTGGCCCCGGCGGCCATATTTTGGGGGAGGGAAAAAACGCCTCCCCCGACCATTGAACTGATTACAATACAAGCCAGCCCGATAACCCCCAACTTGCCGGCAGTTTGTTTGTTTTCTCCCATATATCCCCCAAAACCGTTACAGGTTTATTTTACGTTTACAGGTTCTGCAAACTTAAAGTTCAAAAAGCCCATTACCGTTAAACAATACGCAAACGGCTGGGTGATATTGACGTAGTTGTGCCAAATTTGGAACTCGCTGTGCTTTTCCACGCCGCGTATTTTCAACTCGTGCCGCAAAGATTTATTGAGCCACATATGCGCGTGTCCCTCGGCAATTTCGTCATCAATGGGTGTATCAAAATACTCCACATATTCAGCCGCCCAGCCGCCTACCAAATTGCCTTTTTTGTCCTTTCCCCAGCACACGCCGACACCTGTGGCAATAGCCTTGTGGTCCTCTATGCGTGCGCCGTTTCCGGCCATAATCACTTCCAGCACCGCCCCGTGTTTAAAGTGGGAAGCCACCTTGTCAACGGGCAAAATATTGCCGTAAAGTTCCTTGGGCAGTACCGATGTATAAGGCACTACGTTAAAATTTTCTATCTTTGCTTGCAAAAGGGCCGAATCATAGCAAAATGTTTCAAACGGCTGGGGCGGAATACCGTCTGCCGCCTGCCCGGCCCCGCCAGAAATAAACGCCAAAGTTGGATAACGCGTTCCCAATACTAAATTATTTTCCATAGATACATCTCCTGTTTTTAATTTACCCCACTACAACATTATGGTTGTACGCAACCCAGCCACCGTTACGAACTCCTTGTCCGGGTTGGAAGCGGCCCGCGGATAAAATTGCACATCCGGCGTAACCGTTATAAATTTGCCAATGCCCCACACCCATTGGGCTTCCAAAACAACCTCACCCGAGCGCATATAGGGGGGATAATCCATCCCTTTTTTGCTCAGCCGGTTATACGCGGCCCCTATGATAATGGCGTCCTGCGTGTTGCGCTCTAACGGATTTAACCACGCGGCCCCCGCAGCATACGAAAGTTTGACGGGCGTAGCCCCGCCGGAGGAGCCGTTAGCCCGCCCGAAAAACGCTAATTTTTCGCCCATATTTTGCTGCATATTTACGGACCAGCCGTTTACATTTTCTTCCTGTCCCTCTACGGACGGCTGATAATAATACATCACGCCGTACTGGCCGGGATTACCCGCAAACTCTGGCGCCCATTGGACTGCACCAAACCCGGTATAAGCCCCACGGAACGCATCTTTTACGCGCAGTTGCGCACCGGAAAGATTGGTTGCATCCTGATAGCCGGCACTGAGTGTCCACGCGCCTGCTTGCGCCTGCATATACGCGCCGAGCGAGGCCGACGGATACGCAGACGACGCATTTTGCGCCAAGGAATAGTTCATTAATGCGGTTTGTTGGTTTGCAATATATTCCGTACCGTCAAAGTTATACAGCGGGAATTGCCCCAACGTAACCGACAGCCAGTCCAGTTCCCCAGGCAACGTATGCGTATAAGTCAGTTGAGAGAAGATTTCCTGGTTGGTGGAATAATCATTAAACGCTACGGCTGTTTTCACGCGATTTTGTATCGCGGCGGCCGAAGTTCCCCAATAGCGGATAAGATTATAGTTGAAGTTCACTTGGCCCGAACCGAAAGACGAATCTTTAAACAAGGACCAAGTAAGGTACGGGTAATAAATACCCTGCACCGCCGTCTGTTTGCCGGACGGGGCGCCGCGCTGCAAGGTGTAGGAAATATCGGCGCCAACTTGCAGGCCGAGTTTATCTTGCAGCAGTTGTTTTAGTTTAATGTGCCCCAACCGACAATCAGCGGATAAATCCTGTTCCAATTTTTGCCGGGAGGCAAGCCGCTGTTCGTGCTTAGCAGAAAGCGGCGCGGTATTTTGCGCGTTGGCGGCGGTAAAGGCTAAAATAAGCCCTGCCGCCAGTACGGTTTTTATACAGTTCATTGTTTACCCCCGTAAACGTTTCTGAACAAATTTAACGGATTGGTATCCGTCTTTGTTACAGTAGCAATACAGGCAAATTCCCGCAACGCCAAAAACAGATTAGTTTAAAAAGTCTCCGTCTGTGATATTAAAAAAACTAACCCCTTTTACGCGGTATAAAAAGTTTTTTAACCGGAAAAGCCATTTTTGGGGTACAATATATTTTCAAGGGGAGAAACTATACATATGCGACATCTTTTTGATTTTATTGACCCGATGCGAAAAGGCCCGCTTTTTCACCGCTACGGTTGGAAGGGGATTTTGTTTATTATGGTGGCAACGGCCTTATGTTATGCGTGGTTTAAAGGGCCGCACCATTGTCCGTTGGCGGGGATATTTTGGTTCTTTACTATCGGCATACACGAGGCCGGACACCCTATTTTCAGGTTTCTTTCCGGCGGAAATTTTATGTGGTCCATTTGGGGCGGTACACTTACCGAAGTAGGGGTACCGTTACTGGCGTATTTTTGTTTTTTGCGGCAAGGCAAAGAAATCCAGGCAGACGGCTGTCTGTTTTTACTTGCAGTAGCGTTTTATAGTGTGGGGCATTACACGGGGTGCAGTTTGGACCCGGTAATCACCCTATTAAACGCGGGGCCGGAAACGCTGCCGGACTGGGACTATATGCACAAATGGCTGGGAACCGAGGGGTACGAATACCAAATGCGCCAAGGGTTCTACCTGTTGAGCGCGTTTACCACCGCGCTGGGCACTTATTTATTTGCCACGCACTTTTGGGAGTGGAACAACCCCGACAAGCACAATTTTAACAACGATAACGACGGCTTGGACCGCTTTTTTATTACCCGGTAAAGGGATTATTTGTGAAGTTCTATGGGGGAGGACTTTTCACCGGTGTAAGCGTATCCCATAGATTTAACCAATTTTGCGTTCTTGGCGGTAAGCGGTACGCCGTACAAGTCCACAATGCGCTGGGCCACAGGCAAAAAAGCCCCGTTGTCGCCGTCTATATGGTCGCGGGCGATACGCACCTTTTCCGCCGCCTGCTTAACGGCCATTTCGGCCTTGGCGAAATTTACTAAAAATTCGTTAAATTTTTCCACCAGTTTTAAAATATCCTCTTTAAACCCTTCCATATAGGTATGTTGGCGGTCTATATCCCATAATTTGGACACCAATTTAAGCGTACTCATCAGCGACGTAGCCGACACGAGCGCAATATTATGCTTCCACGCCTCGTCCAAAATCTCAGGCGCGGCCTCTACGGCCGTCAAAAGTGCGCTTTCCGGGCAAACGAACATCAAGGTATAATCCGGTTGTATTTTTTCGCTTTGCGCCTGTTGCAAGGCGGGGTACTTTTTCGCGCTCAAATTGGCAATCGTATTTTTGATATCCTTTACGTGTTCCGCAAGCAGGGCGGCTTTTTCCTTAGGGTCTTGTGCGTGAAAATAGGCCGCGTAATGGTTGAAAATGGTCTTGGCGTCCAACATCAGCCACCGTCCGCCAGGCAAGGCGATTTTATAATCTACACGCTTGCTCGTGTTGCTATCCGTTACTTGCGGGAAATAATCCACCCCAACCTTTAACCCGGCCACTTCTAACAAACGCTTGACGGCTTCCTCTCCCCACGCGCCGCGCATAATAGATTCGCCCTTAATGGCACTCGTTAAATGAACGGCACTTTGGTCAATTTTTTCGGTGGATTTGATTACATCAGTCAGTCCCTTTTCCAGGCGGGCCTGTGCAGCAATATTTTGCCGCTCCATATCCGACACCTTTTTGACAAAGTCGTCCAAATGCTGGGATAAAGGGCGCAGAAGTTCGGTATTTTTGCTTTCTAATCCCTTGGTTTTATCGTCCAAAATTTTGGAAGCCACCTCGGCAAATTGCGCCTGATAAGTACCCGCCAAAGATTTAAAATGCTCCTCTACTAATTCTTTTTCCCGGCGGACGGAATTTTTTTCTTCCGTCAGTTTAGTGTTTTCCACCCGCAGGTCGGCATTTTCCGCACGCAACTTGGCAAGTGCGCCGTTATTCCGGGCGGCAAACAGCAGGCCCGCCAACACGGCTCCCGCCAAAAATCCCCATACCATATGCATATCAAAATCTCCTTTTGTATTTGATTTATTGTAGCAATTTTGAGAGAAACACTTGCACCGGCGGGGGAAAAGTTTTATAAAATATAAGAAACAACCAGTAAGGAGTATGCAATGAAAAAGACTATTTTACTCGCTTTTGTAACCGCGGTATTGGCTGCGGGCTGTGCTTCTACGGGCACCGCCACTTCCACCACCGCCACCCAACCAATGACGTTGGAGGAAGCCTTGCAAAAATCGGCTGAAACCCGCCAAAAACTGTTGGAAGCCAAACAATCTTACCAAAACGCGAAAACTGCGGCCGAAGTAGCCAGCGGCTCTAAAACGGCGGCAGATGTAGCCAAGGAAAAATTACAGCAAAAGGCTGACGAAACCAAAAAACAACTCCAAGCCGAAAAAGACGCTTGGGCCGAATTGCTGAAATAGTTGGGTTAGTAATTGCCGTCATCCTGGAAGGTTGTAGTCCAGGATCTGCCGTTACTCAAAAAAAGGAAAACAACAGATTCTGGACAGAAACTTTCCAGAATGACCTCTTTTTAAAAACCCCCCGGGGACTTTTTACTGTTCCCGGGGGTTTTGTTATCTATTAGGGGGCATTCCCGAGTGTGGGGCGGCCCGCAGGGTTCGGGAATCTGTTTTTGACGTGATTGTTCTCTTACAAAACGACAGATCCCCGACAAAAACCTTCGGGAATGACTACTAACTACCACAACATAACAAAACCTCTTATTTTTTACCCATATAAAAAGACCCGCAAATGACGACAAAAGGCCACTCCTTAAAAACATCAAAGAGCCCTAGGCACACACCTGGGGCTCTTTTCCTTTGGAACAATAAATAATATCTATTTTATAATCATATTATCCAGGCCCGTACCCGGAGAAACAGTGCCATCCTTGAAGCACTTGCAAGCACTATACTGCCCATAAATCACCTGTCCACAAGTATCATATTCACAGCAACAGCCCTGACTATTCTTGACTACATGCTGTCCTTGCGGGCACGAACAACTATCACCGGAACCACCACCACCGAAAGAAAGTTTACAGAAACAAGTGGTATAGTTCCAAGTACCACCAATTCTTTCACACTCACTGACCTTATCTGGATCACTCGTACAACCGCCACTGCCGCTGCCCTTACAGCCCGCCAAGGCCAAAAGTTTTACCTTTTGGTTGCTGCTTGTTATGCGGTCTTCCCATTTTAAGGTGCAGTCGCTAAGGGCCGAGCCCGTGTTGACGTGCGAAGATGTCGGCTGCGGAATATCGTTTCCCGCCAAGGTAAAGCCGTTCGTCGTCGCGCCCTCATAAAGGCTTGCATTTTCGGACCCGCTGACAGATAATTTATTCGCGCGCAACGTAGCCGCCTTTTGTTTTAAGCGGTTTACCGCGTCCAACGTGGCAATATAAGAATCGTTTTTAACCGTGGTCGTTCCGCCGTTTACATACACTTTATTTAAAAGTGCCGTAGGCGTGCCTGTATTGACAGCCTGATAATTAGTATAAGTATTGGCCGCCGCCCCGTGGATAGCCGTATTCGGCATATCAAGCGTAGAGCCGGACGCACCCACCACAGCGGGAACATTATAATTTAAATTAGGCGAACTTGCGCTCACAGTACCTCCGGAGCGGACCGTCATTGTATTGGCTTCAATACCGCCTTTTAAATTAGCCTTATCGGCTACCTTTAAATAGACGTAATCTCCCATACGCGACGGGTTATACGATACTGCGGAAATCATTTCCGCGGCCAAAGGACACGCTAAAAACAACGCTCCTGCAATTAACAATTTTTTCATAGATAACCCCTGTTGTATATTATGTTTATAATAGTATATTGAAAAAAAGTTAAAAAAGCAAGTAGCCACCCATTAAAAAGCCCCGTCCAAGCGGGGCTTTTTACAAAGTTATGCTTCCTGGGCGGCATTGGTTCCCATAGCGTGTTTGCGCGGGTAGCGCAGCCAAATGGCAAGCAACGCGCCAATGCCCAACAAATACGGATAATACAAATATTTCATAATGCTTACCGGGGAAACACCCGTCAAACTGGCGGCCATTAACAGTTGTGCCCCATAGGGAATAATCCCTTGCACAAAGCAGGAAAAAATATCCAACAAACTGGCCGCGCGGTTGGGGGCTATGTTAAAGCGCCCGGCAATTTCCTTGGCAATCGGTCCGGCCATAATAAGTGCTATGGTATTGTTAGCGGTGCAGAGATTGGCAAAACTAACCACACCCGCAATGCTCACTTCCGCCCCGCGGCGGGTGTGCAATTTGGCAGTCATCTTTTGGATAATCCACGCCAAACCGCCGTTATAGCGAATCATTTCCAGCATACCGCCCGCCAAAATGGTAACAATAATCAGTTCGCCCATTCCTGTAATGCCGTTGCCCATAGCGGTCGTCCAGCCCCAAATATTAAAAGCCCCCGTCAAAATACCGATAAGCCCGCACAACACCGTACCGCCCAACAAAACAATCATTACGTTTACGCCCATTACCGCCGCCGCCAACACGGCAAAATAAGGCAATACCTTTACCCACGAAATTTCGCCGGGGATAAAGACATTTTGTACGCCGCTGCCCATTAAAATATAGATAACCGTCGTCAAAATAGCAAAAGGCATTACGATAGCAAAGTTCGTGCGGAATTTGTCGGCCATTTTGCACCCTTGGGTGCGGGTGGCTACAATGGTAGTATCGGAAATAAAAGATAAATTATCGCCAAACATTGCCCCGCCCACCACCACCGCGGCCATAAGGGATAAAGGCAAGCCTGTTTGGGCAGACAGCCCCGCCGCCACAGGCGTAAGAGCCACAATCGTACCGACGGATGTGCCCACGGAAACGGAAATCACACAAGCCGCCAGAAAAATACCGGCCGCCAATACATTACCCGGCAAAATGGAAAGCGTCAAATTGACCGTAGCGTCCACCGCGCCCATCGCTTTGGCGGTTTGTGCAAAGGCTCCCGCCAAAATAAAAATCATTACCATTAACATAATGTTGGCATTGGCCGCCCCCTTGCAAAACAGTTCAATGCGGTTATGCACAGAGCCGCCCTTGCTCATCCAAACGGCTACAATAGAGGACAATACAAATGCCACCGTAATCGGCATTTTGTAAAAATCGCCCGCCACTACGGAAACGGCTAAATAAGCGATTAAAAACACACCCAAAGGCACTAAGGCCCAGACATTAGGGGTAATGGTATTATTTTCGGTTTTCATAAGCATTTCGCGGAAAGTCCGCTTTTTTATATTGTATAAAATATAGACCCTCTGTATCTTTTTAGCCGAAAATCATACAATACACTTATGAAAGCCGCTATTATTACCATTGGAGACGAGATTCTTCTCGGCCAGATTTTAGACACCAACTCCCGCTATTTGGCGCGGGGTTTGGCACAAATCGGCACGGAAACGGTAAAAATGCTGTCCGTAGCCGACGAACGCACCGAAATTTTACGCGCAGTAGAGGAAGGTTTTTCAAATGCGGATATCGTGTTGGTAACGGGGGGATTAGGCCCGACCAAGGACGATTTAACCAAAAAAGTTTTGGCGGAATACTTTGGCACTACGCTTGAATTTAACCCGCAGGCTTATGCGTGGCTGGAAGAAATGTTCGCCGGACGCCCGGAACGGATGAACGAATACAATAAATCCCAGGCGGTTTTGCCAAAAAGTTGCACACCCTTGCGCAATTTAAAGGGCACAGCCAGCGGAATGTGGTTTGAAAAAGGGGGAAAAGTGTTAGTTTCTCTGCCCGGAGTGCCGTTTGAAACGGAATATTTGTTCCCGGCGGAGGTTTTACCGCGTTTAAAAGCCAAATTTAAGGACGGGCTTTTGCGCTACCGTATGGTTACCGTTTTTAATATCCCGGAAGCGGAACTTGCAATGAAATTAGCCGCGTACGAGGAAACGCTGCCCGCCGGAATCGGCCTGGCCTATTTGCCGTCTGCGGGCTTTATCCGTTTGCGCGTAACCGCAAAAGGGGAAGCGGTGGAAAAACTGGATACTTTTTTTGAGGCGCTTTTAAAGGCGCTTTCCGGCCTTACCTTTACAATAGCGGACAATGCTTCTGCCGAAGACGATTTTGCCCGTCGCCTGCGCAAAAGCGGCGTTACGGTAGCGTGCGCGGAAAGTTGCACAGGGGGAAATATCGCTCATTTAATTACGGCCGTTCCCGGTTCCTCGGCTTATTTTTTAGGCGGTGTGGTATCGTATGCTAACGAGGTTAAAAAGCGCGTTTTGGGCGTTCGTGCGGAAGATTTGCAAAAGCTTGGGGCAGTAAGCGAGCCGGTAGCCGTGCAAATGGCGCAAGGCGTGCGAAAAATAACCGGGGCCGATTTTGCCGTTTCCACCACGGGCATAGCCGGGCCGGACGGGGGAACGGATGAAAAACCGGTCGGCACCGTGTGGATTGGCGTAGCCGGGCCCAAAGGGGCGTATGCGCAAAAATTCTTATTTGCCCGTACGCGCGAGCGCAATATAGGCAAAGCCTCTATAAAAGCCCTGCAACTGTTATTAGAAGAAATTGAAAAAAAATAACTTTTCGTCTAGTGAAAAACACCCGGAGAAAATTCTCCGGGTGTTTTTTGTTGCGAATAATTATCGGGCAGCGGGCGGTTCCGGCATAGGCGGAGAAGGCAATTCTCCGTTCTCTCTGCCGTCTGGCGCAAGGTTCGGTCCAGGCATCGGATGGCCTTTCGGCGCGGGGCCCATTTCGCGCTCATCAAACAACGCATCCAAATCGCCGTCGTCATTAATCAAGTCGTTGGTTTTATGTTCCACCCACGCTTGTTTGTCTTCGGCTGTTTTTTGGCGGGCAAGGCCTGCTTCCATACGGGCCAAGCGGTCCTTAAATTTAGACAACTGTTCCTCTTTAAATTTCAGTTGTTCCTCGCGGATAGAAGCCACAAAGGCGGCTATTTCGGCTTTTTTGGCATCTTTCTTTTTGCCGGGCTTTAATTTCTTATACTCTTCCACCAGTTTTTCGGCTTTCTCTTCGGTAGCGCGCATCTTGGCCTTGTGTTCCTTGCGGGCCTTTTTAAACTCGTCCCGGCGCGCTTCTTTATCTCCGTGGCGCGGCCCCGGTTTTACGCGGGCTTCTTTGGCCGCTTTGCAACGGCAATTTTCAGCGCCGTCTTGGCACGGGCAAGTCCCCTCGGCAAAGGCCGGGGCACACAGTGCCGCCAAAAGAGAAACTAACAGCAATTTCTTCATATTTCTTCCTCCTATTTAAAAGTCCTCTTCAAACAATTCCAAATCGCTTGAAAAGTTTTGGTAGTCTTCGTCCAGGTGCTCGCTCATATACGCAACAATTTCCGTTGTATCAAAAGCGGCTCTGTCCGGGTGCAGGGTAGCCAGTAAGAAGAAAATTCCTACCCCCAATACGGCAGTACCTGCCAGGGCCGTTTTCCACACGGCCCAAAAGGATATTTTTTTGCGGGTTGTTTTGGCAAACAACTCCTCCACCACCACACCGGGAGCGGCGGGGGGAATAAGCGCTTCTTGCGTTTTATTTAACAAGGCCACTTCCGCGCGGCAGGAAGCACACGTTTTAAGGTGCGTTTCAAAAGCGGTCTTTTCGTCTGCCGTTAATTCCCCTGCGGCATACAAAATTGCCTTTTCACAAGTATTATTCATAAATTCACCCCTTCCGTATGTTCTGCCAGCAACTGCTGTAATTTTTTTACTGCCCGGTGGCAATCGGCTAATACCGTACCTAACGGGCGGTCCAGCACTTGCGCAATTTCTTTAAAGGACATATATTGCCTTAGGTACACCATTTCCCGCTGGCGGGGCGGGAGCATTAACGCAGCCCGGCGGATTTGTTCCAGCGTTTCCTGCCCGGATAACTCGTCTAACAGCGGACGTTCCCCGTCCGGCAGAGTCTCGTGCAAAAAAGCATTTCCTTCTTCATCCGTCTGGTCCAGGGAGGCCAATTTATCGCTGTCCCTAAAAAAATTCAGCACTTTATTGCGCGCCGTTAAAAATAACCAAGACTTAAATTTCCCGCGCGACTCGTATTTATCCGCGTGCTTGAAAAACGAAATAAACACCTCTTGAAACAAATCACCCGCCGCGCCTTCATCCTGAACCATACCCATAACATATTGGTAAAGTTGGTTTTTATAGCGCAAGACCAAGGTTTCAAAAGCAACGCCGGAGCCGGCCCGGAACAGGCTGACAAGTTCATCATCCGTACGCTGCGCTAAATTAACTTCCATACTACTATAACCCCCAAAGGTCTTTTTTTATTGCACTTATATTACTGTACAAAAATTGCCTGCTTTGCGTCATACAAAAAAAGATTGCACACTTTTTAAAAAAATTGCTAAAATAAAAAGGTCGTTTTTTTAAAAGGATAAAAAAGTAATGATTTTTAACTCTTGCTCCACTACGTCTATTAATAAACCGTCCGTGCTAAACCACATTAGCGCGGAAATGTTTATTATGCGTAAGACGGGGAGCGGAGTTTGTATAAGATAGTATATTTTTATTTTTTAATACAAACCCGCACTTTTAAAAAGAGCGGGTTTTTTTATTTACAAAAAAGAGGAAAAAGAAAGATAATGAACAAAGTTATAGCATCGCTGCTTAGTATCACCTTAGTTGCCTTAAATACAGTATCGGCCTATTCGCAAGTACCTTTAAAGGGGGCAAAAGGCTTCCGTGCCGCCAGCAAAGTAAAAGTTACCCTGCCGGTTTCCTCTTTTTCCGTAAAAATCCCGGCTGCTGCCGCCGTCAATACCGCTAAATTAGGCTCCACGCTGGCCCGCCTGGATACGCAAGCCCGCGTGTCCCAACATTTAACTGCGCCGCAAATCCGCCAGCGTGTGCAAGCCGGACACTTGCAAGACATTTCCGCCCGCATTTTGGCCTATCCGCAAGCCGCCGAACGCGCCGCTTTACTGCGTGAAGACTTTGCCCAGGCCGCCTTGGGCCAGCATATTCCCGATGAACAACTGGCACAAGCGCTTACCTTTTGGCGCACCGATTTAGCCAATGTTTCTCCGCAAACTGTACAAAATGCCCTTGCAGATGCGGCGGCTATCGGCCTGTTTGGAAGCAAGCAAGATGCCGTGCTTTTAACCGCCCTTTACCGCAAAACCGCCAACAGCGAATTGGAAGGCGTTGCGGCTTGCGTAGTTGCCAAAGCGTTACTGAAACTGCAAGCCTATGATTCTTTTGCGCCGTTTATTAAAGAAGTTAAAACCCAAACTGCCGTAGCGGGTGCAGTAGAATACGCGCGGGAAATGGGGTTATCCGTTCCGTCAGTAGAAGGACAAGCACAACAGACGCCTTATAACCTTAAAAACGCGGGGAAAATCACCCTTTTAGCCGCTAATCCCACCAAGCAAGCCGTGGCCGAATATGTGGCTTTAACACCCCAAAAGGCTCCTGTATCGGGCATGCAGGCGCAGAATCTTGCTCCTGCTTTTAGCCAGGTGGAACTCCCCGCGCTTGATTTGCCAATGCCTTCGCTTGCCGTTGCGCAGGCGGAAACATTCGCCCAATCTGATGTTGAGGCCGCTCCTTTAACCGCTTATCAGCGCGGTGCAAAAAAAGCCTTGCAAGCCCGCCGCGCCGCCGCACAACAGACAAGTTCCGTCAGTTTTTTAGGCCACAGCCAAAACACGGATGACAAAAATGCCTTGTATGGAGGACTCCCGGTTCCCGCACTGTGGAAAGCCGCAAAAAAATTGGCGGGGGGAGTAAAAAAACTTTTTACTAAAAAAACCGCCACGCAGGCTGCGCTCCCGGCTCAGCCGCAAGCCTCCACGTTCGTCCAACGGGCCAGTTTATATCTGTCTTCGTTTGTGGTAGGGCTGGAAGTAGCCACCCCGGTTATTGCGAACTTTGGCACGAGTTTCGGTCTGTCGTTAGAGGATAATATTTTGGTAGCGGCAGCCACCTATTTCCCTTATTCCGTAGGTTCGTTTTTATCTAACTGGTTAAAAGAAAAAATCGGCCGGAAAGCCTCGTTAAATGTGGGTCTCGGCCTGTTAGGCGCGGGCTTTACCGCAGGGGTTGCCCTGCTTGGACTTAATGGCAACTTTGTACCGTGGCAAGATGCTATGGCACACTTTTATTCCATTTTGGGCTGTATTATGGCAGCCAGCACGGGCGGTGTGTTTGTGCATAATGCTATCGGCCCGATGATGACAGAAATCAGTGCGGGGGAAAGCGAACTCGTCCGCCAAAAAAGAAACGCGAACACCGAATTAGGCCGCGCGATGGGTATGGCCGCTTCGTTTGCGTTCCCGTTTATTGCCACTAAACTGTTGGCGCAAGATTGGAGTTTCACTTTTGCGATGCCTATTCCCTTGGTGGCGGCCGCCGCGTTGGGACTTAATTTAGCCAAAATCCCCAACTCCAAACCGCAGGTTGCCGTACCGCAAGCCAAAGCCGGCAGCGAAGCAAAAACAGGTAAATGGGCGGCCCTTAAAAACAATGCCTATGTGAACCTGTTTAAAGAGGAAAAGGGCGTAGCCGCGCTACTTGCGGGACTTTTTGTAATGAACGCCGTGGAAACCTGTTTTAGCAACGGATTTTTATTCCTGCTCCCGGGCTTAACTAACGACCCGTCCGCCCAATACCTTTTTGGTTTGGCACAGTTTGCCGCACCGTTCTTACTGGGACGGTATTTGGCCGGAAACTTTTTAAAATGGTTTCCCAAACACAATATGAGCATTGCCACCTTGTTATCGGCGGTGGGGGGAATTGTGGCCCTTCCGTTAGCAAACGACGCATACGCGCTGACGGCGGCTTTGTTTGCGGCAGAGGTGGGCATTTCCACCGCATTTACGCTGGCTTTTGCCCGCACGGCTAAAAATACACATACGCAGGACCGTGTCATTTCGCTCATTGTGGCGAGTGCGGTTTCCTGC
The DNA here is from genome assembly GCF_056976295.1 of Candidatus Avelusimicrobium sp. Taxonomy (NCBI): domain Bacteria; kingdom Pseudomonadati; phylum Elusimicrobiota; class Elusimicrobia; order Elusimicrobiales; family Elusimicrobiaceae; genus Candidatus Avelusimicrobium; species Candidatus Avelusimicrobium sp. Next base: position 12,568 of record NZ_DBMCTG010000002.1, on the reverse strand, counting down.
GCGTTGGGACCTATGCTGTTTAGCAATTTGGCACAAAACTTAATGGATGCGGGGATTTTTTCCTCTGCCGGAGCCACCACGGCGGCGTTAATTGGCGTACCGTCTGTATTGGCTTTGCTTTCTGCGGGGCTGTTCCTGAAACTGGAAAGAAACCAAGCCGGCACGGCACTCAATACGGCAACCGGAAAAAACACCTCACCGAATTGGCTTAAAAAAATAGCAAATTATTTTGGCGGAAAGAAAAAATAAGCAAGTTAAAACCCCCTTGGGTATTCCCAAGGGGGTTTTTAATGGAATTTGTTACATTTACACTTCTTTAAAGAAAAAGGAATAAAGCGGAACCTTTATAAAAATAGTAAAGACGGATAAACAGCATCGTTTTCCGCTTATGTAGTTGCTGTTCGCTGTTGCCGTTCGCCGTTAAGGCCGCCCGTGCGTTGCAGATAAAAGTGGTTGAAAGGCTCTTTGCCGTTAAGCGGGTCTTGCCCGTTTATAAAAGGCGTATAAGGCGGAAAAGTATTTTTAGTTGTTTGAACCCGTAAGGGTGAGTTGTAAAAATACCCGCCGTTACTGCCTTTTATGGGCACCGACCCGCCACTCTTTTTCGTTCTTTTTCTTGTGCAAGAAAAAGATATTTACTCATAACGCAGCGCATCTATCGGTGTAAGTTTAGAAGCCTTGTAAGCGGGGTAAAACCCAAAGAAAATACCCGTCGCCGCAGAAAACCCTACCGCCAAAAGCACAGCAGAAATATTCAGATCCGCCGGAATAGACGAGTTTGCCGCCACTAATAAAGTAATTCCAACCCCTACGATAATGCCTATCAGCCCGCCAATGCAAGAAAGCGTAACCGATTCTACCAAAAACTGCATACAAATATCCCAACCGGTCGCGCCGATAGCCATACGGATACCAATTTCGCGCGTGCGCTCGGTAACGGACACAAGCATAATGTTCATTACGCCAATACCGCCCACAATAAGGGACACCGCGCCAATCGCGCCCAAGAGCAAACTCATTGTTTTGCCCATTGTTTTGGCCTGTTCAATAAACGAGGCGAAATCGTCCAACTGAAAATCATCCTTGGCAAGCGGGTGAATACGGTGCGTATTACGCACGGCATTTTGGATATCCACCTTGGTATTTTCAATCGTGTTAAAATCGGCTACCTTAATAACCACGCGGTCCAGGGCGCGGCGGTTAGAACTGTTCCACCCCGCGTTCATTTTTACCTTGCCCGTGGTATAAGGAATCAGCGCACCTTCGTCCATATCAAAGCCCATACCGCTCTGCCCCGTTTTCTGCACCACACCCACCACTTTAAAAGGGATATTGTCCAGCACCACTGTTTTTCCCAGCGGGTCCACATCACTAAAAATCGTCTTGGCGGCGGAAGCACCGATAACCATTACCTGCGCATATTCCGAAATTTCCTTTTCGGTAAACTGCCGGCCCGATTCTATCGGCCAATCGTACGTTTTAAAAATATCGGTGTCCGTAGCCAACACGCCCAAGGATACGCTGGTATTGCGGTATTTTACATCAAAACCCGTACTAATGTAGGGGGCGGCGGCGGACACGCCGGGCACTTCGCGGATAGCGAGTACGTCATCCATGGTTACGTCTTTGGGGGAGGAGATACTTTCGTCCAAATCCCAGGGTTGGCGTAAAAACAAAATATTCGTGCCAAAGCGGGAAACGCTGTCCGACACGCTCTTTTGCGCCCCGGAGCCGACGGCTAACATTGTAATTACGGCAGACACCCCGATAACAATGCCCAAACTCGTCAGCGCGGCGCGCATTTTGTTGGCAAAAATCGCTTTGAGCGAAATCTTAAAAATAGAGTAGAAGGAATCCCACATATTATTTTTGAACCTCGTCGCTTATTTTTTCGCCGTCTTTAAATTTAATCAGGCGCGAAGCGAACTCGGCAATGTCCGGCTCGTGCGTGATTAAAATAATGGTTTTACCCATTTCTTTATTAAGGCGCGTAAATAAATCCATTACCTCAATACTCATTTTGGTATCCAGATTACCCGTCGGCTCATCGGCAAAGATAATCGGCGCATCACACACCAAACTGCGCGCAATAGCCACACGCTGCTGCTGTCCCCCCGAAAGTTGGTTTGGCAAGTGGAAAGCCCGTTTTTCAAGGCCCACCGCCTTCAAAGCCGCCAAGGCCTTTTCACGCCGCAAGTGGGCGGGAGTGTGATTGTAAATCATCGGCAATTCTACATTTTCCACCGCGGTTGTACGCTTAATTAAGTTAAAACCCTGGAACACAAAGCCAATTTTGCGGTTGCGCACCCCGGCCAATTTGGATAAGTCCGTCGCCGTTACGTCTATACCATCCAAAATATACTTACCGCTCGTCGGCTTATCCAAACACCCCAAAATATTCATAAAGGTTGATTTACCCGAACCGGACGGCCCCATTACAGCTACAAATTCGCCCTTTTCTATGGACACGCTCACACCGTTCAGCGCGCGGACTTCCACGTCGCCCAGTTTGTAAATCTTGTACAAATTCTGCGTATCAATCAGCGCCATAGTTTGCTCCTAGCGGCGTCTGCCGGGGCGCGGCGGGCGCATACTATCCGTAGAGCCGGACGCTTTCAAATCGTTCTCGCCCACGACCACCAAATCGCCCTCTTTGATATTGCCACCGGTAATTTCGGTGTTTTTGGTGGCAATAATACCGATTTTCACGTCCACGCGTTCCAACTCTTGCCCGGGTTCCATTTTCCACACGCCCGTATTTTCGTATTTTTGCGTATTGGTGGAGGGGGAGAAACGCAAGGCTTCGTTCGGCACAAGCAAAACATCTTTTTTATCCGTGGTGCGGATAGTAAGAGTGGCCGTCATACCGGGTTTTAAGCGCAAATCGCTGTTGTTCACATCAATCACTACGGTATAGGTAGTGCTGGACGAGGAAGACGAAGAAGATGAACTTGAACTTGAACTGTCCACATAGTTGGTACGCACTTGGCGGACCGTACCGTGGAAGGTTTCTCCCATATAACCGTCCAAGGTAAAATCAGCCGTTTGGCCGGGTTGTATTTTAACGATATCCGCCTCGGACACTTTGGCCTCAATCTGCATTTTAGTTAAATCTTGCGCCACCACAAACAATTCCGGGGTGGAGAATCCGGCAGTAATGGTCTGCCCTTCGCTTACTTTGCGCGTGAGTACCATACCGTCAATAGGGGATACGATTTTTGTATTGGATAAATCCTTTTCCGCCGTTTCCAAATTAGATTGCGCCTGCACCACCTGCGCCTGGGCGGAATTTAAACTGCTCTTGGCGTTTACAAAGGCCAGTTCGTATTCCTCCAAGTTTACCTTGGAAACATAGTCCTTTTCATACAAAGCAGAATAACGCTCGTAATTCTTTTTTGCCAAGCGGTAGGAAACCTCGGCCGACGATAAACTTTCCTTGGCGGACGATAAGCGCGCCTTGGCCTCGGCCAACGAAGCCAAAATTTGGGTTTGGTCAATAACGGCCATTAAATCGCCTTTTTTTACTTGGCTGTTGTAATCCACATAAATCTTTAAGATCTCGCCGGAAACCAACGCGCCGACTTCCGTGGTGTTCACGGGATTAATCGGGCCGGAGGCTTCCACAATATCCACGATATCTCCCTTTTTCACTTCCGCCGTTTTAAACAGCGGGGCAGGCGGCGGAGCAAAGAAATACGCTTTTACTGCCCACACAGCGGCAACCACTACCGCCAAAATAAGGAGTTTCTTCCACCAAGAAAGGTGCCAAAATCCTTTTATCATCCGTTTAAAAATATTTTCTTTTTTCATAAATTAATTCGTCCCCATTGCTTGTTTCAAATCTGCTACCGCAGAGGCATAATCGTAGCGGGAAGTCAGCAGGCTGAGTTCCGCATCCGTATAAGCCACCTCGGCATCTTTTAGTTCAATCACATCACCGATTCCTTCGTTATAGCGGCCTTGCGCAAGTTCCAGGTTTTCCTTGGCCTTTTCCACATTTAATTCCGCTATTGGGATACTTTCCGCCGCTTCCTGCATTTTAATATACGCGCTTTGTACTTCCAAAAATACATTATTAAGCAAACTGCGGTTATCATTTAGCGTATTTTCTAACGAAATTTTGGCTTGCTTCACACCATTATACGTTTTAAAAGCGTTAAAAATAGGCCACTCCACTGCGGCTAAAAGTTTGGTATCCTCGTTATCCAAATAGAAATCGTCGCCGCTTTTGGTATAACCCGCCGACAAGGAGAAGGTGGGGAAAAAGCCCGCCTTGGCCTGGTTTAATTTAATTTGGCTGATACGCACGTCCGTGCGGGCGGATTCCACGTCCGGGCGGTTGGCGTAAGCCGTTTGGACGGCTTCGTCAAATGTTTTATCAAATTTTTCAAACGAAGCAATCTCCGCAACCTTTAATACGTCCGGCACCGTAATTCCCAAAGAATTAGCCAAATCAGCCGAAGCGGTTTTCACCAGGTTTTTTGCGCGGATTAAACGCAATTCTTCGTTATTTAAATTTACTTCTGCCGTCGTAACATCCACCTTGGGGCGCAAGCCCAATTTGTAATAGGCTTCGGCACGTTCGTACTGGTCCTTATACAAATCGCGCGACTTGGTGCGTATTTCAACCGCGCGCGAAGCAGACAAAAGAGCATAATAATTCTTTTTAACCGTACGGATTAAATCGTTTTTAACGCTTTCCAAATTTAATTTGCCCTGCTCTACCACCAATTTTTGCGTTTTAATATTGCGGGCAATATCCGTAACTCCGCTGATAGACAAACTGGCCTGAGCATATACATTTGTATCGCCGTGGTCCGTACGGGGGGAAGACCCCACCTTTTGCACCGTATAGCCTTGGCTGGCACCAACAGAAGCCGTTGGCAAAAATTCGGACTTGGCCAAATTTAAATTTACCTCGGCATTTTGCAACTGTAACTGAGCCGCCACCGCCTTGGGGCTGTTGGCAATGGCCAGTTGTATGCAGTCATCCAGCGAAAGTTCCCGGGTGATATCCGGCAGGGGCTTTCCGTCCGCCCCGCGCGGTGTCATAAGCGGGGTGGTATTTTGGACAGTATTCTGCGTGGTTTGGGGGGCCGGTTCCACAGGCGCAATTACAGTTCCGTGCGCCCAAGTACCACCCAAAAAGCAGGTAAAAAGAAGTAAATAACGAGAATATTTCATACTTATATTATATAAATTCCCTTGTATAGTTAAGCGGCCCCACATAAAGCGCCGCCAGTTGTAGAACACCAAAAGATAGCATTTTATTGCACTTATTTTTATGAGGGGGGGTAAAACGCTTCCAAAAGTGATAATATATATAAGGAATATGTGGAAACCTATTATTTTGCTTTGTGCCTCCAACCTGTTTATGACGATGGCTTGGTACGGACATTTAAAATTTAAAAATAAAGCCCTTTGGCTGGTTATTTTGGCCAGTTGGGGGATTGCATTTTTTGAATACTGCCTGCAAGTACCCGCAAACCGTATTGGCAGCAATTATTTCTCGGTTACGCAATTAAAGGTAATGCAAGAGGTCATCACGCTGGCCGTTTTTGCAGGCTTTTCGGCGGTTTATTTTAAAGAAAGTTTTAAGTGGAACCACCTGGTTGGTTTTCTCTGTTTGGTGGCGGCGGTATTTTTTGTATTTAAAAAATGGTAAGATAGCCCTATGAAGAATAAACACCGGCTGTTTATTAAAATGGCGGAACTGGTGGCCGATCAGTCCACTTGTTGCCGTTTGCAAGTAGGCGCGGTTTTGGTAAAGGACAACCGCGTAATCAGTATGGGATTTAACGGTACTCCCACCGGGCAACGGCATTGTGAAGAAAATTTCCGCGCCGTTTATGAGGCCCACTACCGGGATAAATTCCCTACTTATATGGATTTTGTTGCCAGCCGCACCTTTTACGATTTACACGGCAAATGGTCCATTGAAAATGAACTCCACGCCGAACAAAACGCCATTTCCTTTGCCGCCAAAAACGGCATTGCTACCTTGGGTGCTTCGGTATATGTTACCTGGTCCCCTTGCGTACATTGTGCCAAGGTAATTGTCAGCGCGGGCATTAAAAAAGTGTTTTATAAAAACCAGTACGACCGCAGCCAGGAAGGTATTTATTTCCTTTCGCGCAACGGGATTGAGTGCCGCCAACTTACAGAGGAAGATATCGCCGCCAATCCCTAGGCTTTATGTTCCGGCCCGATATTTACTATAATAAAGATATGACTAAAAAAATTACTGCTCCTGTTGAAGAAAAAGATTTTATTTTGTCGTTCATTACCTCCACCCTGGATTTTTGCAAACAAAACAAAAAGGGTGTTTTGACGGCTCTCGGTATTTTGGTATTGGCCGCCGTTATCGGTTTTGCGTACAGCACGCACGTTAAAAACGTAACCGAGAAATCTTGGGCCTCCTATTATGCCGCGCAAGTGCAAGTATTGGGCGGAAACCAAGAGGAAGGCTTTAAACAGATTGACGCGCTTAATGCGGCTTTTCCGGGTTCGGCGGCGGCACAATATGCCCAACTTTTTAAAGGCGATATGCTCTACGCCAGCGAAAACTTTGCCCAAGCGGCCGACGTATATAAACCGTTAACAACCGCAGCCAATGAATCTGTTTACACCGTTGCCTCGCTCTCTTTGGCCGCCAGCCAGCAAGCCGCCAAAGATTACAAGGCTGCCGCAGAAGAAATGAATAAGTTTATCAGCAAAAATCCGAAAAGTTTTGCTTTGCCGCAAGCCTATTTTACATTGGCAATGAGCCAGGAACTGGCCGGCAACAAAACAGAAGCGTTAAATGCCTATAAACACTTGGCGGAAAACTATGCCAAAACCTATTTTGGCAGTGTCGCCAAGGATAAAATGAAAGAATTGCAGAAATAGTTTTGCCGCACACCCCGCCGCTATTATCCGGCGGGGTTTTTTATGTAATTCGGGGAAACCCGTAAAATAAGGAGATGTATGTTAAAAAAGTTATCCGTCGTATTGATGTTATCCGTCCTGCTTGCCGATTTGTCTTACGGCGCCGGATTTGCCTTGTATGAATACAGCGCCCGCGGTACCGCTATGGGCGGCGCCACTGTGGCAAACAAGGCAGAGCCTGCCTCTTTGGCTGTGAACCCTGCGCTCATCACCGAACTGGACGGCACCCAGGCCCAACTGGGTCTTACCGTCGTAACCGCTAATGCCAAAACCACCGTTGCCGGACAACAGCGCGGATTAAAAAATGACGTTTGGTATTTGCCCAATTTTTACGTTACCCAAAAATGGAGCGACCAAGTGTCCGTAGGATTAGGCGGATTTTCCCGCTATGGTTTGGGGGGGGAATATGATGATCCCGTTGAAATGTGGCTGGGCAGCAATTTAGCCTATAAAGTAAAACTGGAAACCTTTTCCTTTACCCCAACGATTGCCGTAAAAGCCAATGACGAATTTTCCGTGGCTATGGGCCTGGAAGCAATGGTAATTGGTTTTACCCAAAACTCTTATTCTAACTTAGCCGCCACTGCCGGTATCGGGGACCCCAATTCCCAATACGAAATCAGCGGTTCCGGCGTAAGTTGGGGGGGAAACTTCTCCTTTATCTACCGCCCCGAGTGGGCCGAAAAATGGTCCTTGGGCGCTATGTACCGCACCAAGGTAAAACAAAAACTGAACGGACGCATTAATGCCAACGGCAATACTATTACTCTTATCAACATCCACGGCGCAGATGCAGAGGGGGCTATTACCCTGCCCGATAGTTTGACGGCGGGTGTTTCGTTCCGCCCGACGGAAGATTTGATTTTGGAAGCCGGAATCGTGGGTACCTTTTGGAGCGCATACGACCAAATTCTTATCCAATATAAAGACAGAGAATCTAGCCCGGTTATCCGCAACCAGAAAAAATATCAAGATACATACCGCTTAAATTTTGGGGCGGAATATAACCTGAACCCCAACTGGGCCGTCCGCGCGGGCTATGTGTTTGATAAATCGCCTATTAACAAGCACGAAATGGACACCCTCGTGCCGGTGGACGACCGCCATATTGCCAGCGTAGGTGCGGGCTATCATAACGACACTTGGAGTGTGGACTTGTCCTACTCGCACATTTTTGCCCGGAGTTTGAGCGGAAGATCGGAACAACTGCAAAATTTACCGATAAAATACACCGACGGCAGAAGTGATATGTACGGCATAACCGTTGGCTATAAATTTTAGTTGTATTGTGTTGTACCCGTTAACAAACCCGCCCTTTTCGGGCGGGTTTGTTGTTTTATCAAAAAGCGAAATTTTGCTTACGGCATTATATACCACCCATTAGAGGCCGACAGTTCATGTATCGCCACCGTAGTTTGCACGCCACCCAAACTTTTAATTAATTTATAGTTTGGATGATAAATGTTTCCTCCCGCGCAAACAGTTTTTCCCGGAAGTTTGGGGGAGTGGTCCAAGTGAATAATGCAACGTAAATTAAGGCTTGTCTCAACTACATCAATATCGTCGTATCCCTTGGAAGCATAAGGCCTCCCCCCATTATAATCAATAGCAAAACCGTCGCACCGCTGTTGGTCGTGCCCCTTGGGGGAACAACCTGCAATATCTATATCTACACCGTCCAAGGTATCGGGCGGATATTCGCCATTAGCCAAATAATATGCTTCCAACGCCGTCTTTAATGGGCGCAAAGTCATCATTATTTTTTGATACCGAGCCTTTCCAACAGCCACTTTGTATTGCGGCACCGCTACTGATGCCAAAATTCCAATAATCAGCACGACAACCAAAAGTTCTATTAAGGTAAAACCACGGGCAGTAGTGTAAAAAACATTAGGCGTGCAGGAGTGCGTAGTTAAGCCGTCATCCCGTAGTGTCTTTATACGGGATCCGTTGTTGTCGTTGTCATCCCAGGCGTGGACCTGGAATCCAGTCTGTTTATTAGAGAAACTCTTTGTTTTATTTCTGGATTCCGGGTTCCCGCCCGAATGCGGGCCCCGGAATGACAACAAAGATAACGCCAGTTCCCCGAACGCTCCGCGTCGGTAATTCCTCGGGAATGACAAAGAAAAAAATTGTTTATTCCAACCTCTTAATAATCGGCCTAATCGGCTCATACGCACATTTTTCATTATTCCATTCCTTTTTGATAAATTTTGCTACAACTCAAAATTTATCAAAAAAAAAACGAGTCAAGCCCTTTTACATTAGCCGGCCCAAACAAACAGAGTTTTTAGCAAAAATTACAACAACCCGGCTTTTTCTAGTAGTTTTTGCACCAGGCGGGATACCGCGTATTTCTTTACATCTTTGGCGGGCACGCGGATAAAATTCTCCGGCACGGGGAAAGAGGGGGGAAGTGTAACTTTCCGCAAGTCCGCATAAATCACGCGGTGGGAAAGAACGTGTTTGATGGGTTCCGCCAACAACTCGGGCTTTTTAAGCCAAGCCACCTTGGGCAATGCGTCTGCGTCGGCGGAAGTTTCCAAAAGAGGGGGTTCGTACAAATTCTGCCAAATATCACCCGCCCCGCGCCTATGCAGCCAAGCATCTTTGCCTTGCTCTACATATATATAGTGAAAATAGCGCGAAGAAACTTTTGTTTTTTGCTGTTTGACGGGAAAATTCTCCACCCGCCCGTGCAAGTGCGCCTGACACCGGTCCGCCAACGGGCAAAGCAGACATTGAGGGGAAACCGGCGTGCAAACCGTCGCGCCAAAATCCATTATGGCTTGGTTGTAATCGTCCGGGTGGGTTTTATCAAGCAACTTTTGGGCAAGGGCGGAAAATTCTTTCTTACCCGCAGGAGAGTCTATGGGTGTCTGTATTTCAAATATGCGCGACAGCACCCGATAGACATTTCCGTCCAATACAGCATAGGGCATTTTGTAGGCAAATGAGCAAATCGCCGCGGCGGTATAGTCGCCCACACCTTTCAGCGCACGGACCCCCTCGTAGGTGGAGGGGAAAACACCTTGCATACTTTTGGCGGCCGCGTGCAAATTCCGCGCGCGGGAGTAGTACCCCAAACCTTGCCAATATTTTAGCACTTCGTCCTCATCGGCCTCGGCCAACGCGGCAGGGGTTGGAAAGCGCTCGGTAAAGCGCATATAATAGGAAAGCCCCTGCGCCACGCGGGTTTGTTGCAAAATAATTTCGGAAAGCCAAATCAAATACGGATTCCGCGTGTGCCGCCACGGCAAATCACGCTTATTTTGCTGGTACCAAATTAACAGAGTCTTTGCCAAATTCATATTATTGTTATTTTACAAATTTTATAGCGAATTTGTTTTCTTGCAAATTCACATTTAATTTTGCAATTTTAACTTTATCAATCTTATTACAAGCCCGTTTATTAAACTTTTTGACCGTTAGGTATTTTTATTGTTTTTAAAGATAGAAAATTCATTTTTTGCATCGTTTTTGCTTTTTGAATTTTGTTTTTCTAAAAATTGATTGTCAAAAAGAGGGCGCTTTTTTGCCAAAGACCTGTGCAGAATAAACGATTTTTTTAATAAGGCTGTTTATAAAAAAACTAAGTTCAAGACATATATTAGATTTTTTTGATTTTCAAAACACAAAACGAGGGGGATTTTTGGGCTGAATTTAGCAAAAAATGTGCTAATCTGGGATAATTTTTAGTCATTTTCTCGTCGTAGAATAGGGGTTATACACAAGATTTGTCATATAATCGACATAAAATAGCAACTGTTGACATATGTCAAAAAATTATTTATTATATGTCATATCCGGCGGATAACTCCGGTGGATAACTTTATGGCAAGGTGGGGATAACTATGTCGGGAGATAGCGAAAAAATCTTAAAAATACGGTTCCGTTTTCCGGGCGGAGAGGAGTTTGAAGCCGAGGGAAGCCGGGAATTTATTGAGCAACAGCGCAATTATTTTCTAGCCCTAATAGGAAAGAAGATATCTGGGCCTGCCTCCTCTGCTATCCCGGCGCCGCGTAAGCGCACCACTTATCCGCTGACAGGCGGCCCAAAACCCACCGCATCCCAAACCGTACCGGAGTCGCCTTTATTTAGCCCGACTGATATTCCTCAAACCGCCACAAACGCGCCAACGCCTCTACCACCCTTATCCAGCGTACCTCCGGCCTTGCGTGGGGAGACTGCGTTGCAGGCAGATATGCCACTTGCGGATATTCCGCAACCTGTACGTTTGTGGGAACAACTTTTAAAAGAGGAGGGGGATATTGTGGTTCTGCGCCGGAAAATGCGTTTAAGCGCGGCAGAAGCCGCTTCGTTACTTGTGGCGGGGGCGCGCGTATTATTAAAAAAGCCAAACTATCCGGCCTTGCACTTGTCCCAATCAATGCGGAAATCTGGCTTTGATGAGGGGCGGCTGGACCGTATCTTGGCCCCGGAAATCCGCAATGGACATCTGGCAAGCGATGGCTCCAAGCGTTCCCGCACCTACTGGCTAACTAATGAAGGGTTTGCCAAAGCGTTCGTTTTGGCTGAAAAATTAGCCAAAGAATTATTGTAAAAACAACCTTTTAAAGGAACAGGCCTTTTTTATATTGATATTATAAAGTATGCCTAGAATATTTTAGGAATATTGGGGATTATTTTTTGGGGGGTGTTATAAAAAATAATTTTAAATTTAAAAGTACTTAAATTTTAAGTATTTTTATTTTTATATATATTTTTTCTATTTTTTATTCCTGTTTTCCCCTAAAAAGAGCAAATTTATAAATTCTACTAAACATTATCAGATTTTTCACACTTACTTTGCTTGCAAAAACTAATTATTTATCCACTCAATCAGCAGCAAAAATGTGGGTAAATAGCACAAAGATTTTGTCATAAAAAGGTCTTTCATTTTTGCGTTTGGGGGATTATTTGCCCGCTTTAAACAACTAACGATAATTTTTATTATGTTAATTAAAGTATAGAAAAAACGCAAAAATAATATCCTATACTTTTTATTAAAATATTTTGTTTTATACTTTAATTTTAAATATTTTTTTAAGTAAACTAATTTTTATTTTAGATATTGTTTGTTAGCAGAAAACACCTCGTAAATATCTTCTAAAATCCGCATTATTTTTGCTTACGGAAAACCTATTTCCGGCACTTATTTTAGGATTAAAAACCTGTTTTTCCAGTTTGTTTTGGGCACGCAAAATCTTACTTAAAAATCATTTTAAGAGCTTTTCCCCACCCCCTTTTTAAAATCTTGAAAAACGACCAGTTTTTGCAATTTTTACTTTTTGCAATTTTTTTATTTTTTTAACTTATTTTTGCAAAATGCCCTAAAACGATTTTAGGATACTTAGGATATGAGGTAAATTGAAAAACAACACTACTTATTTTCATATTTTTAGTATAAAATAAAAAATGCTTAAATTTTAACAACTTTTAAAAACGCCATCTATTTCGTTTTTAGGGGTATCTACATATCCCCCTTTTTGAAATAGCGCGTTTTAGCGCATTTTAAATTTCAAACAAAGAAACAAAAGGAAAGAGATGAGGCTGGGCTGGGCTGGGCTGGGCTGGGCTGGGCTGGGCTGGGCTGGGCTGGGCTGGGCTGGGCTGGGCTGGGCTGGGCTGGGCTGGGCT